>NZ_JAUBUI010000062.1:0-37880 GCF_036705385.1 Microcoleus sp. B3-A4
ATATTGAGCATGATTTTAGTGCATTAAAGAGAGCTAAAATGTATGCGTCTCCTGGCACATCTCTTGATGAAATTATTAGTGCTTATTGTGCAGTCTAGTGTCTCATACTTATTTGAAATGACTATACTTCTGCTTCCTTTAAAAAGCTGGTTTTGCTGAATACAGGTATGAATTAAAAATTTCCCAATTGCTATGGGCTAAGTATGGTGAGTTTTGTAACGTTGGAGAAAAGTTTATTCATACCGTAAATCAGCAACGCCATTTATAGAACACAGGCAAGATGTCTGTTCCACAAATATAGAATAAGAAATAACAATCCACAGTCAACAGTCAACAGTCAACAGTCAACTACTTAATCTTATTCACATACCCCCACAAACTATAATCGCGACTCAGCCAACCCCGGAAAAAAGCCATTTGAGTCGGATCTTCTTGGACTCGTTTGTAGCGGTAAATAATTCGTTCATTAATCATTTGCAGCGCGGTATTCTTGTTATTTGCCCCTTTCAGCGCTTCCTTGGTGCGGGCATCAAAAACTCCCGTTTGCGGCAATCCTAACGCTTGCTGGAGAAAGGTAATTGAGTTATTAATACCGAAATTAACGGCGGTGTCAAACATGACGATCGCCAAAGCCGGCTGCATCGTGCCCGAGAGGCTCGAATCCCAGTAATGTTTATAAATTTCTAGGAGCTCTGCTTCCGACATCTGCGTCACGTCGAGGGGCGGAAGCCCACGACTGTAGCGGTAGGCGTTGTATTCCGTTTGCAAGACGCCCCGATAAGTTCTGCCGCCCTTATCGGCAGGGTGATTGCTGAATCCACCCTCAAAATAGAGGGTGAAATAAAGAGCAGTTTGAAATAATTTCTGCCGAAAGCTTGCTGTCTGCTGCTGCTGTGCGAAAGTCTTTTGGGCAAAGGGTAAGGGGATTGCTAAGGTTAACAAGAGTATCCCCAGCAGGAGGTTTGGTTTCCACTTGATGTTATGTTGGCGCTGTGTCGCTTGCTTGTCGCTCATAAATTCTGTGTGACGATCGCCCGTAATTCCGCTAAAACTGCTACTCTGCAAAATAATATAGATTCAACCTTTAACTTGATAGCACAGATAGGCCGCCAAATGAATTCCGATTTTCCCAACCAATCCGAAACACCCCAATTTGAAGATGCTGCATCGCTGACAGTCGTTGCAGAAACCTATTACTCTCAAGGCAATTTAGCAGCAGCCGTCGCTGCTTGTCGCCGAGCTCTGGAATTGCAACCGGATTGGGCGGCGGCTTACGTGACAATGGGCAATGTGCAGCAAGCAAGCGGCCAAATTGAGGAAGCTATGCGGTTTTATTCCGAGGCGATCGCTCTGAATCCCGATTTTGCTGAGGCTTATGCTAATTTGGGCAGTATGCTCTACAAACAAGGGCATTTGGTGGAGGCTATTGTCAATTACGAAAAGGCGATCGAACTTAAACCAAATTTGGCTGCTGCTTACTGGAATTTGGCAGGGGCACTGAAACAGCAGGGGCAGGCGGATGCAGCGGTAGCATACGA
This sequence comes from Microcoleus sp. B3-A4, assembly GCF_036705385.1. Lineage (NCBI taxonomy): Bacteria > Bacillati > Cyanobacteriota > Cyanophyceae > Oscillatoriales > Microcoleaceae > Microcoleus > Microcoleus sp. B3-A4. Next base: position 1,539 of record NZ_JAUBUI010000062.1, read on the forward strand.
GCAAAAAGCTCTCGAACTCAATCCCCAGCTTGCTGAGGTAGATTTTCACTTAAATTTAGGAGATAAATTAGCGCGGCAAGGGAAGTTAGATGAGGCGGTGGCTGCATGGCAGCAGGCGATCGCATTCAAACCCGATTTAGCCGAAGCATACTGTCAAATTGGCCGTGTTTTCCGCCACCAGGGTCAATTTAAAGACGCAATACCCAACCTTCAAAAAGCCCTAGAAATTAAACCAGATTTTATTTCTGCCCACCAACATTTGTGCGGCATCCTCAGAGATACTAGCAATTTAGCTGCCGCGCGGCAAGCCGTGCACCAATACAGCCAAATGTGTGCCGAAACCGATCCAATTATGACTGCGATTTACTTCATCAGCACCTATCAAGTGTCAGGATTAAATCAAATTGCGGGCGATCGATTTTTAGAGCTAGAGTCGTACTTGCAGCAAAACTTAGAAACCGCTAGCCCGGTGGAAATTAAATCGCTTTATGCAAATTTGTTATTCAGCACACCGTATGTGCGAGATGACTTGGCAGCCAACTCAAAACTTTACAGATTAATTGCCCAAAAGTATATCGACCAATGTATTAAACCTAATTTTTCTCAACCCGCAAATTACAGTTTCAAACCAAGTGTTCCATCCAGCAAGTTAAAAATCGGCTTTTTGTCCAATCACTTCAGCCGTCATTCAGTAGGTTGGTGCAGCGCTGACATCATTCGCGAATTGTCCGGCATCACACCCCATGTGTATTTGTACGCTTCCGAAAGAATTGTTCCTGACGATCGCACTCAGCAATTTGAAAGTTGGGGCAAACTGACTTTTCCGACAACCTACCCGAACGGACTTGCCAATTCCGCAGAAATTATCGACAAAATTCAGCAAGATGAATTGGACGTTTTAGTTGATTTAGATTCTCTCAGCGTACCAGTTCACGCTGACATTCTCTACCAAAAACCTGCACCAGTTTGTGTTTCTTGGCTGGGATTTGACGCCCCTTACCTATCGCCGGAAAATTACTTTCTTACAGACTGGCACTCGCACCCAGCCGGGCGGGAAAAATATTATGACGAGCAGCTAATTAGGATGCCGGATTCCTTTGTAGCGGTGTCCGGTTTTCAGAGGTATGGAGTCGATCCCGTTGCATTGAGAAGGTCGCATCGGATCGGTTTGGATCAGATAGTTTACCTGTGCGTTGCACCAGGCAGAAAATTCAATTACGAGTTGGTAAAAGCCCAAATTGCGATTCTCAAAGAAGTGCCGAACAGTATTTTAATTCACAAAGCTTTAGGCGATGCTGCGGTGTTTGAGGCTGCATATCACCAAGCTTGCGAAGCTGAGAAAGTGAGCAAGCACCGAATTAAGTTTTTGCCAAGGTTTGCTACTGAGGAAGAACACAGAACTATCTATTTGCTGGCCGATGTTTTGTTAGATTCTTATCCTTACAACGGAGGAACTCACACTTTAGAGGCTTTGTGGTTTAATTTGCCAGTGGTGACTCGCACGGGAGAGCAATTTTTGTCGAGAATGGGTTATTCGTTCTTGCAGGCTTTGGGAATTGAAACTGGTGTGGCTTGGTCTTGGTCGGAATATGTGGAAGTTGGTGTAAAATTGGGTAAAGAACCTGAATTGAGAAATGCAATTAAAGCACTGTTGGTGAAATCTAAACTTCCAGCAAATTTGTCCCCGCTGTGGAATCCGAAAAAGTTTGCTGGTGATATGTATGCGGTGTTTGAAAAATTAGGTAAAATAGGATAAATGCTGACTAATTACTAATGACTGATAACTGATGACTAATGACTTCAACACAGCCAACTATTAAGTTTTTAAAACAGCCGACTTCGGAAGCTTGGGTAGAACAGGCGATGGCCCATTTGGATACAATCTTATTAGACCATTCTCACTGCGAACGGAAAGCGGCGGGAGTAGCGTTAAATTTAATGTTTCGCTACCCAGCAAGGGAAAAATTGGTGAGGATGCTAACGGCGATCGCCCGCGAAGAATTAGAGCATTTCGAGCAAGTCAACCAGCGGTTAGAAAAGCGCAGCATTGCTTTAGGCCCTTTGGCTGCACCTCCCTACGGTGCTGGTTTGTCCGCCCAAATTCGCAAGCAGGAACCCGAAAGACTTTTGGATTCTTTGTTGGTTTCTGGTTTGATAGAAGCGCGCAGTCACGAACGGTTGGGGCTGCTGGGCGATCGCTGTCCCGACGCGGAATTAGCTAAGTTTTACCGCAGTTTGATGGCTTCAGAAGCCCGCCATTACGGGGTATATTGGATTTTGGCAACAACTTATTTCGATCGGGATATTGTGATGCAGAGGTTGGAGGAATTATCATTAGTAGAGAGCGAGTTGCTGGCAAGTCTTCATCCCGAACCGAGAATTCACAGTTAAAATCTCGGTGCATTTAAAGACTGTAAGATACAAAAAATCACTAATTTTACAGTTGCTCAAGTGAAAAACTAAATATACGTTGCAACAACCAATGAAAACCCAACATCTCGATTTTTTAATTCGTTCCTGGGAAACGCGCGATCGCGCTGAGGCGTTCTATTTAATTAGAGATGTTTTAGCAGAGTACGGTTTAAAATGCGAACCTCACGGGGCAGATCGAGATGTCTATGATGTAGAACTACATTATCACAATCAAGGCGGTGAATTTTGGGTAGTTGAACGGCAGGATAAAATAGTCGGTACGGCGGCTTACTATCCAATTGAGCGCGGAAATAATGCTGTGGAAATTCGCAAAATGTATATTTTGCCCGCAGCAAGGGGACAGGGTTTGGGGAAATTTTTACTGCAAGAATTGGAACGTAAAATTATAGCTCGCGGCTTTGATGAAATCTGGATTGAAACTGCTAGCATTCTCAAAGAAGCTGTGAGAATGTACGAAAATAGCGGATATCTACCGACAACTGGTGTGGAGACGCCAAGGTGCGATCGGGTTTACGTAAAGTCTCTAGGTAGAAAAAACCTACAATAAGGTTTGTGTAAACAATGATTAATTTACTCAGTTTCAATCAACAACAGCAAATAGTTGTTCGGCGAGGCATTTCAGCCTTGATATTCTCCCTTACTTTTGTACTGATTGGTTATTTTGTGATAGCGCTGCCCCTACCGCTATTAAATACCCCAGAGTCGCGCCTAATTTTCAGCCTTCGCTGCCAAATTTTTCCGTTACTGATGTTATTTGCCGGCATAGTTGCAGTTGGTAATGGTAGATTTAGCAGCCCAGCCATCAACCCTTTAGCGAATGCCGAATCAGAAGCAATGCGGATTCATTTGCGTTATCTGAGCAACACTCTAGAGCAATTTGTGCTGTTTTTTGTAGGCAGTTTAATCCTTTCTACCTTTTTAGATACTTACAGCATCAAGCTAATTCCAATTTTGGCAACTTTGTTTGTTTTCGGAAGAATAGCGTTTTGGATAGGCTATCTCAAAGATCCTATCGATCGAGCTTTTGGCCTGGGAGTTACTCTGTATCCTACTATTGCCGTACTAATTTATGATGCCTACCGCGTACTATTTTTCAATAGCTGAGGGATGTGAGACTTTTTTGAAATAAGACTTATGCTTTCATTAGTCCTGTGAAACCCTAAAACTAGGATAAAAACCAATGACTATCCCCACAGAAAACTCTCAGTCTCAAAATCATGCTACTAACAAATTGCTAGACGGCCCTAAAGACGCTAGATTTGTTCAGACAGTGCGGGGACTTTTAAATCCTCTGTATTATTTAAATAGTAATTATCAGCGCTACGGCGACCTTTTTACCAGCAAATTCAGCAACTTTCCGCCCCAAGTAATTATTAGCAGTCCTTTAGCTATTCAAGAAATTTTTAGCGCAGATTCCAAACTATTTAAATCCGGTACGGTAAATCAGATAGCGCTACCTTTAGTAGGAGCGAATTCGTTATTTTTATTAGATGGCGACCGACATTTGCAGCAGCGTAAACTTTTAATGCCACCTTTTCATGGTGAACGAATGAAAGCTTACGGAGAAATCATCGGCAATACAACCGAAAAACTAATTAATTCTTGGACTCCTGGTAACTCTTTTCTCGCGCAATCAATTATGCAGGAGATTTCCTTGGAAGTAATTTTGCACGCGGTTTTCGGGCTGAGCGAAGGAGAACGCTACCAGCAAATCCAGCAACTTCTTGTTAAGATGTTAAATTTTTTTAGCAATCCATTAAGCGCTACTTTTCTGTTTATTAAGTCGTTGCAAAAAGATTTAGGTGCTTGGAGTCCTTGGGGAGGATTTCTGCGACAAAGACAGCGTTTAGATGAACTGCTTTATCAAGAAATTCGCGATCGCAAAACTCAGTCTGAACCATTGGGCGAAGACATTCTGAGCTTGTTAATTTCAGCTCGTGACGAAGCAGGACAGCCGATGAGCGACGTTGAATTGCGGGATGAATTAATGACAATCTTATTCGCAGGACACGAAACTACAGCCACAGCTTTAGCCTGGGCTTTGTATTGGATTCACTACATCCCAGAAGTCCGTGAAAAACTGCTGCAAGAACTCAATTCTATTGATGTCGAAAATTGCGCTCCGGCGGAAATAAGTAAACTCCCGTATTTGAATGCTGTCTGTTGCGAAACGCTGCGGATTTATCCGATCCTATTTTTTACATTTCCGCGCCTTCTGCAAGCTCCGATGCAGTTAATGGGTTATAATATTCCCAAAGGAATGATACTTTCTCTCTGTATTTATTTGGTTCACCACCGACCGGATATTTACCCGGAACCAAAGCGTTTTAAACCAGAACGTTTTCTAGAACGTCAATTTTCGCCTTACGAATATTTGCCGTTTGGAGGAGGGAACCGTCGGTGTATTGGGGCAGCATTTGCCATGTTTGAAATGAAGTTAGTATTGGCGAAAGTGCTGTCGCGATACTCTTTAGAACTTGCAGAAAATCGTCCGGTTTTGCCGGTACGGCGCGGTTTGACAATGGCACCCGCTGGTGGTGTGCGTCTGGTGGTAAAGAGTAGGAATTGAATCCTATCAAATCCGGTGGATCGAGCGAAGATGATATGATATCAATGCAACGGGTTTTAATTTATCTTTTGCCGCATAGGAATTTCGATCGCAAATTCGGAACCTTCTCCCAATACAGAATTGCAATAAAGCTTGCCGCCGTGTTTTTCTACTATAATAGAGTGCGAAATCGCCAATCCTAAGCCAGTTCCTTTGCCAATGGGTTTAGTCGTGAAAAACGGGTCAAACAAGCGCTTTTGCACATCTTCGCTCATCCCGGGGCCGCTGTCAGCTATCCATATGGCAACGCTGTTATTGTCGGTTACTTGGGTGCGAATCGTAATTGCGAGATTTTTGGCAGTGCGATTGGATTCCTTTATCTCCATTTCCAAGGCGTCTAGCGCATTGCTCAACAAATTCATAAATACTTGATTTAACTGACCGGGATAACATTCGACTAAAGGCAAATTACCGTATTCTTTAATCACATTAATTGTCGGGTGATCGGTTTTATGTTTCAGGCGGTTTTGCAAAATCAACAGCGTGCTTTCAAGGCCCTCGTGAATGTTAACTTGTTTCATTTCGGCTTCGTCCAGTCTTGAGAAAGTCCGCAGGCTCAAAACTATGTCGCGGATGCGATCGGCTCCGACTTTCATAGATGCTAAAATTTTCGGTAAATCTTCAATCAGATAATCAATTTCAAAGTCTTCCCTTGCCTTTACAATTCTGGCGCTAGGCTGCGGGTATTCCTTCTGGTAAAGTTGCAGCATTTTTAGCAAGTTTTGAGTGTATTCGCTGGTGTAGCTGAGATTGCCATAGATAAAATTAACCGGGTTGTTAATTTCGTGGGCGACACCTGCTACTAACTGGCCCAAACTCGACATTTTCTCACTTTGAATTAATTGAGTTTGGGTACGTTGGAGTTCGCGCAAAGTTTGTTCTAGCTGTTGAGTTTGAGCTTGAGCTAATCGGGCGGCTGTGCGCGTTTGGGTGTAGAGTTCGGCGTGGTCGATCGCGATCGCAATTTGAGCGACCACCGCTTGCATCAGTTCGACTTCCGATTCGCTCCAATTTCGCATGGACATAGCCTGATAGCAGGTAATCACCCCAATATCGCCGGAAGCAGTTTGAACTGGCAGCGACAGCACTGAGTTAATTTTTAAGGCCTGGAAATTTTCGCGCGCTTCTGCATCTTCACAAGTGCTGACATCATCAATTCGCAGAATTTCTCGCCGCAAAATCTGCCGCTTGGGGACACTACATTGGTCGTCTACAGAATAAGTACCGAGTAAACTCGGCAAAGCTGCATTCTTCGCTTCGCAAACTATTTCCCAAACCGGAGGATTGCTGTTGGGGCGATACCAAATGAAGAGGCACCAATCTAGGTGCATCAAATTGCGAATTTCTTGAACGGCGGTTTCTAAAATTGTGTCTAAATCTAAAGAATTGCGGATTTGGTTGGCAATTTGATTTAGCAGTTGTTCTCGCTGAGCTTGTTGTCTGAGCGCTTGTTCCGATCGCACTAAAGTTTCTTCTGCAAGTTTGCGATCGGTTAAATCTTGGAGAACCGCTTGGATAATTTTTTCATTTCCAACCTCGATGACTGTCAGCACCACTTCTGCGGGAAAATCAGTACCGTCTAAGCGCTGGTGAACCCAATCAAAACGGTGGTTTCCCCGCTCAAAGGCGAGATCCATCATTTCGTTAACCAAGCTCAAAGAATCTCTGCCGTTGGGTTGAAAAGGAGGCGACAGTTGGCCGGGGTTTTTGCCGTACAACTGTTGCGGGGTAGTGCAGCCAAATAGTTTTAGGGTGGCTGTATTGGCATCGGAGATATCATTGTCATATAACATCAAAACAGGCAAACTGGTTAATTCGTAGAGCGATCGAAATTTAGCTTCCGACTGCTGCAATGCGGCTTCTGTTTGCTTGCGATCGGTAATGTCGGCAACCATGGCCAAAGCGCCGACATAACGTCCCTGTTTGTCTGACAAGGGATTAGCAGAAAGTATCGCCCACAAGTCGCTGCCGTCTCGGCGACAGAACTTAAAATCGTGCTGTTCGCGAATTCCTTGATTGCGGCGGTTGAGATTGGCTTGTGCGAGCGCGATGCCTTCTGCATCCATGAAAGCAAATAGCGACTGCCCGCTCATTTCCTCTGGAGTGCAGCCGAGCATATCGGCCATTTTTTGGTTAACAAAAGTAGTTTTACCCTCCGTATCTATCATCCAAATTCCTTCATCTGCTGTCTCGACAATGCACCTGTATTTTTCCTCGCTTTCTCTGAGCGCTTCTTCTGCTAAGTGGCGAGCCGTAATGTTTTGAGTCATTAGCAATCCGCCGATAATTTCTTGCCGTTCGTTTCTGACTGGCAAAGCATAACCGAGGTAAACGCGATCGCTGTAAAAAATTTCTGTAACAACTGTTTCTCCTGCCAGTGCCGCCCGATAAGTTGGCTCTAGATCAGCGCAAACATCTGGCTCGAATACTTCCCATATTGTCTTGCCTTCCATCAATTCTTTGGAAAGCCCCACTGCTGCTAATTCTGTACCTTCTACCAGGGTGAAGCGCATTTCTCGATCGAACAACATCACCGCACCGTTAGGAAAATTGCTGGCCATAGTGCGGTAAAGCTGTTCGCTTTTTTGCAGCGCAGCTTCTGCTTGTTTGCGATCGCTAATGTCAATTATGACTGCACCGATGCCGAGAGCCTCGCCATCTTTGTCTAGCAAGGGAAAATAAGAGCCTGTCAGGTGTCGGACAAACCCAGGCTTTCTGGGATTGTCACCACTCATCTCGATATTAATTAAGGGTTGTTTCGTCCTCAAAATTTCTTCGTACAAAGGCTCTATTATTGGAGCGATATTCGGCAATATTTCGCGTACAGCCTTGCCTATGTGCTCTTCAGAACTCAGGCAATTTATTTCTGCTAGAAATTGATTAATTTGCACGTACCGCAGTTGGGAGTCCAAAATGCAAAGTCCCGCCGGCGCCTCCTTCAAAAAGGCATCAAATAGTGCTTGTCTCTGTGCTAATTCTTGTTCTAAAGCTTTGCAAATGCTGAGATCTGTTAAAGAGCCAACCATCCCCACAACTTCTCCCGTTTTGTCTTTCAAGAGCGAAAGCATCAGGTGCGAGGAAATTTTTTCTCCTGATTTATGGCGTGTTATAACTTCTATTTCATGCTCGCCTTTTTCTTGTAGCGGTTTGATGACTTGCTCTAACAAAAACTCGTGCTGTTCTGGCGGGTAAATTAGAGAAATGTGCTGTCCGATCGCCTCAGTTTTTTCATAGCCGTATAACTTTTGGCAGGCTTGATTCCAAATGGTGATCGAGCCGTCCATATCTGTAGAAATCACCGCTTCGTGAATTTGGTCGATAATTTGACTTTGGAGACGCAATTTTTCTTGAGCCTGTTCCAGTTCGGCGATTTTTTCTTCGAGTAGTTTCTGAGTTTTTTCCACTTCGGCAGTCTGCTTTGTCAGCAATTTTCCCAGATGTGAATTGCTGTGCAGCGGCGCTGATTCCAGCGGAGCGCTATTTTCAGGCCCAGAACTAAAAATTTCTTCAGCGCTCAGCCAAATAGCGCACTCTCCCCCCGTTTCAATAGCCCGCTCAGAAACTCGCACGGGTACGAGATGGTTGTTTTTATGTTTGTATGCTGCTTCGCACGGACCCGTGCAGCTATCCGCGCACTGCGTTTGCTGAATTTCCCAGTAGTTGAGGTGAAGAGTTTCTGCCACTGTGCGGCCGATAATACTTGCAAAAGCTGGATTTACCTCGATAAAAGTCCCGTCCGTCCGGCACAATGCCAGCCCTATCGGGCACAGTTCTAACAATTGGCGGCGGGAGCGATCGCGCTTGGCTTTTCCTAACTGGCTTTGCATCTGACCTAGCTGGACTTGGTTTATTTAATTATATCTTTTCACGTTGTTTATTGCTGTAACTTTTATCCTTCATTAAACAAGAGAGAAGAAGGAAGAAGGATGACTTCCTTCTTCCTTCTATTAATCGCGGGCAATACCTTCGGATCTGGCGGCCAACTGCACTGCACCGGCGACAGCAACGGCAACTCTTTCATCAAAAACAGACGGTATAATGTGCTCTTTGTCAAGCTGGGAAGGACTGACTAAAGAGGCGATCGCATAAGCTGCTTCCAAATACATAGTGGTCGTAATAGTGGCAGCTTTGCAGTCCAAAGCACCTCGAAATATCCCCGGAAATGCCAAAACATTGTTAATTTGATTTGGGTAATCGCTGCGTCCGGTTGCGATAATCGCCGCATCTTCCATAATTAATTCTGGCTGAATTTCGGGAATGGGATTTGCCATTGCAAAAACAATGGGATTCTCGGCCATGGAACGCACCATCGAACGGGTGACTACGCCTGGGGCGCTGACGCCTAAAAATACATCGGCACCGGCGATCGCATCTTCCAAAGTACCGCTCGAAGCCACAGCAAATTCTAGTTTTTCTGGGTTCATATCCGTGCGGTCTTCGGAGAGGACGCCTTTGGAGTCGCACATGATGATGTTTTGGGCACCTGCTTTACGCAGCAACCGGGCGATCGCGACTCCTGCCGCACCGGCTCCGTTAATCACGATACACACTTCTTCTATTGTTTTTTTGACGAGTTTCAAGGCATTAATTAATGCTGCCAAACTAACAATCGCTGTGCCGTGCTGGTCGTCGTGAAAGATGGGAATATCTAAGCTTTCCCGCAATCTTGCTTCGATTTCAAAGCAGCGGGGAGAAGAAATATCTTCTAGGTTAACGCCACCAAAAACCGGGGCGATATTCTGCACTGTGCGAATAATTTCCTCGGTATCTTGGGTGTTCAAACAGATAGGAAAGGCGTCAATACCTGCAAATTCTTTAAATAGCATGGCTTTGCCTTCCATGACTGGCAGTGCGGCGGCAGCGCCGAGGTTCCCCAGTCCCAAAACTGCGCTACCGTCGGTAACAATGGCAACAGTATTGTTTTTGATTGTGAGGTTGTAAACTTGTTGGGGGTCATTGGCGATCGCCGTGCAGATGCGGCCGACTCCAGGGGTGTATGCCATTGCCAAATCTGACTGGCGTTTGAGGGAAATTTTGCTAACTACGCTGATTTTTCCGCCGCGGTGCAAGTTGAAAGTGCGATCGTACACGTCGATCACTCTGATATCTGGCAGCGCTTTCACTGCTTGCACTATTTCTTCATTGTGCTCGGTGCTGTAAGCATCGACGGTGATATCGCGAACTGTAGTGGCGCGGGTTTGCTCGATCAAGTCGATTTGGCCGAAGTTGCCGCCGACAGATGCGATCGCACTGGTGATTCTTGCCAGCATTCCCGGTCGGTTTGGCAGAGCAACCCGAATTGTTAAACTAAAGCTGGGGTTTGGTGTCAGTTTTACCATGATGCCTTGATTTCAGATTTGAGAATTTCAATCTTAGATTTTATCGCCAATGTTAGGCATAAAATTTAATAATTCAAATTTTCAACTAAAATTTTTAACAAATTCTATGAGCCTGCGATCCGAGCGCTCTGCCAAGGGTGCCGCTGGGAAACTCATGTTTTTTTGAGTAGAGCTTTGCTTTGTGTATAGCTTGTGACGCGCCCACAAACAACTTATTTTCTGTCAATTTCCCGGCAAACCGCGAATATTAAGCACGGGGATAGAAACCCGGTTTTTGAGGTCAAGCGGGGCAAGTGTTATCTATTTTTGATAATATTTCTGCTTATTCTGAACATGAGCCAATATTTCGCAAAAATGTATTTTCCAGCAATAACGCCTAATTCCTGCTGCTGTCTTTTGAAACGAGACACCCAGAAGGGTTAATGCGGCTTTTTGGTGGCCGACTTTGGGGCAACAAGAGTAGATGCACGGCTGTTTAAGCCGACAGGTAAAAATCAGATCGAGTGACAAGCCGCCATTGGATATATATACTGGCTGCTTGTTTAACACTTGCCAACGATTGCGAGTGCAACCTGGCAAATGATCGAATTACCTGCACCTTTTGCCCGAGAATTTCAGGGAATGTAACTAACAGACAATCTACCCCGCGCCGACACAGGGACAAATTCAGCCCAGCCGTGCACAGTTGCTGCTTGCTAACTGTCAATTTTATCGATCGCTCGCAGCATCGGCACATATAATAGTAAAGAATTTGCAAGCCAGACAATCCGGGGGAACTTTTTCTAAGTTTTGCAGATCTACTGATTGCTCTGCCTCGCTGCCGGGGGGAACTATGCACAGGGCAACCTGTCCGACTCCTGCCATGAGTTCGGCAACTCGCTCCAAAATACTGTCCATTTTGTCAATTAGTTGCTCTGCTGCATCCAGACTCGGCGCGATGATGAAAAAGGTTTTGACTCCATCGGGACAAGGGGCGAAGCCGAGGGTAGACTCTCGCAATAGTGCTTGGGTGGAAAGACTGAAACCGTCGAAGAAGCGATCGATTACTGCTTGATAAAAGACTTGGGTCAGAGAGCGATCGCCAAAAATAGGTTGAGATAACATAACTGCTTCCTTTCGTAGGATTTTTGGGTGCATTGAAAAAATTTTAACATACCTTAATGTAAGCGATTTAACAAAATGATCTAGCGATCGAGATCATGGACTTGATGTGACATTTTTTAATTTGTGTAGCGATCGCAACTGTGATAAAATGTACTATGTGTTACCACTGCTAGTGATTTTGATCGCATCACCAGCTCAAAGCTAAGTACAAAATTTCCTAGTAGGTGAGGAGAGGGGGAGAGGAGCAGAGGGAGAGAACCAGAGGGAAATTACCTAAGTAGTAAGAGTATTATTGGCACAAAGTGCTTAATCTAGAGTTTAAAATAAACATCCAATCAAAATATTCAAGATGAACTCGATCGTCCAACAGTTAAAAGCAAAATTTGAAAAAGCATTCACCGCTGCATTCGGCGAAAGTTATGCAGGTGCAGATCCGATGCTAGCCGCCGCCAGCAATCCCAACTTTGGGGACTTTCAGTGCAACGCGGCGATGAGTTTGGGGAAAAAGTTAGGAAAGCCGCCACGGGCGATCGCCTCGACAATTATCGAAAACCTAGATATTACTGACATCTGCGAAACCCCTGAAATCGCCGGGCCAGGTTTTATCAATTTGAAGCTGAAACCGGCTTATTTGGAAGCGCAAATTAGTGCGATCGCCGGCGACTCGCGTTTGGGGATTGAACTCGCCAAAACGCCTCAGACAATCGCGATCGACTTTTCGAGTCCGAATATAGCCAAAGAAATGCACGTCGGACACTTGCGATCGACAATCATCGGAGATGCGATCGCCCGCATCCTCGAATTTCAAGGCCACGACGTACTCAGAATCAACCACATCGGCGACTGGGGCACGCAATTCGGAATGCTGATCGCATATTTGCGCGAAGTTCACCCTGAAGCGCTCACAACCGCTGACGCCCTAGATTTAGGCGATTTAGTCGCATTTTACCGCCAAGCAAAACAGCGCTTCGACGCAGACGAAACCTTCAAAGAAACCGCCCGCCAAGAAGTAGTAAAACTGCAAGCAGGCGCCGAAGACACCCGCCGCGCTTGGAAATTGCTGTGCGATCAATCGCGCCGTGAATTTCAAGTAATCTACGACTTGCTCGATATCAAATTAACCGAACGCGGCGAATCGTTTTACAATCCTCTATTGCCCGCAGTAGTCGAAGATTTAACCAACTTAGGTTTGCTAGTAGAAAGTGACGGCGCAAAATGCGTTTTTGTAGACGGTTTCACCAACAAAGAAGGTGAACCACTGCCGCTAATTGTCCAAAAAACTGACGGCGGCTACAATTACGCCACAACAGATTTAGCAGCAGTGCGCTACCGCATCCAAAAAGACAACGCAAAACGCTTAATTTACGTCACCGATTCGGGACAAGCAAACCACTTTGCCCAAGTATTTGCAGTAGCGAGAAAAGCCGGTTGGATTCCTGAAGATGTGGAAATTGTCCACATTCCTTTCGGTTTGGTATTGGGAGAAGACGGCAAAAAATTAAAAACTCGTTCTGGCGAAACAGTGCGGTTGCAGGATTTGTTAGATGAGGCGATCGTCCGCACGCGCCAAGATTTAGAAGACAGATTAAAAGCCGAGGAAAGACAGGAAACAGAGGAATTCATTGCTAACGTATCTCGAACAGTTGGTTTGAGTGCCGTTAAGTATGCCGATTTAAGTCAAAATCGCGCCAGCAACTATATTTTCAGTTACGACAAAATGCTTGCATTGCAAGGAAATACCGCTCCTTATATGCTGTATGCTTACGTGCGCGTGCAGGGAATTCGCCGCAAAGGTGAGATTAATTTCGATAATTTAGATGCTGGTGCGAAAGTGATTTTGCAGTCTGATGCCGAGTTGGTATTGGCAAAGCATTTATTGCAGTTGAATGAAGTTGTGAATGCTGTTGGCGGCGATTTGTTGCCGAATCGGATTTGTCAGTATTTGTTTGAATTGAGTCAAAAGTTCAATCAATTTTTTGAGCAATGTCCGGTTTTGAAAGCTGAGGAACCGTTGCGGACTTCGCGGTTAATTTTGTGCGATTTGACGGCGAGGACTTTGAAGTTGGGTTTGGAGTTGTTGGGGATTAAGGTATTGGAAAGGATGTAACTTTTTAACCGAAAACAAACAAAGAGGGAGCGCTTTTTTAAAGATAAAAAGTTAGAAAATCTGGGCTAATTTATACTAGAAGAAACGTTCATAATCATCGTGGTTTCCAATCCAAAACCATGTCACGGTATCTCCTTGTAAAATCCCCACTGCTCGATAGCCGCGCGTGATTCTCGCAGACCAGATATTTTCTTCCTGGTTGATGCACTTGAAGTGCAAAGATCGATGAAAGGGATTTTCCAGCCAGAAACGATAAGCTTTTCTAGCTTGCTCCTTTACTCTACTGTCAAGAGAATTGTATTTTTCCCAAAAGGAAGGAAGGGTGGCAGATTTCATAACTCATTGAGTCTCATTTCCTGTGCCTTTCCTTCAGCAATTTCTTGTTTTGCGCGTTGGGCAGCAGCCACAAGTTGCGGTTGCGTTTTCTTGAAAGATTCGTCCCATTGAAGCTCATCTTTTAATTCTGCGATATACTCTTTCAAGTATTCTGCTACTTGCTGCTGTAAAGTTTCTGGCAGAGACTGCATCATCTCGATCGCTGCATCAATACCTTCCCACAGTTCAGAAACCGGTACAGTCTCTCCTGTCATTGCTTCGTGCCATCCTTGACGAAAACTGTCTTCGGCTGACTTCAGCGGTTCCTCATCAGCAAGAACGATGATGCGAACTCTGCGATCGGCAAATTTGGCTGATTGGGCGAGAATTTCTTCCCAAGTTCCTTCTAGTTCTAGTAGTTGTGTTGTCATTTTTTTCATGGAATTGTGACTAAGTTTATTTTAGCGTCTGAAGAAGTGCGATCGCCCCTTCCTGCGTCAAATTTCAGGCTAATGGGAATATTTTTCGATGTTGCTAAAGACAGTATGTTATACTTTTTGGTGGAAAGTATTGAAATTGATACTAGATAGCCGTAATGCCTGAAAACATTAAGCCGATTCAAAAGATTCTCTTTGGTAGTCCAGGGACGGGAAAAAGCTACCAGATTCGGAAAATTGCTATAGATAAATTAAAAATTCCTTTCGATGAAGCTACGCAAATGCTTAGTAACACTGTCAAGACAGTGTTTCATCCAGAGTACACCTATGCTGATTTTATGGGAAAATTGTTGCCACTCACCCAAGGCAACTCGATTATTTATAAATTTTATCCCGGGCATTTTCTCCACATCTTGGGAATGGCATACCAAGGTTTAATTGATGGGAATAAAGACCATTACCTGCTGGTCATTGATGAATTAAATCGAGGCAATGCTGCTGCTATTTTTGGAACTGTATTTCAGTTACTCGATCGCGAAAGTGATGGCTGGTCGAGTTATGAAGTGGATATTTCTGAAATGGAGTTAGTGGGATTATTGGAAGGAATGGAACTGAAACCAACCATTGATAGTCATGGAGTAATGTCTGTCTACGTCAAAGAAGAATTCGCTACAAAAAAGTGTGAAGATTTTTTTCCACACAAAAAAGATGAGTTAGCAGCAAAAAATAATTCTGCTGGTAGCAGAGTATTTAGCCTTCTACAACAACGGCGAATTAATATTCCACATAACTTGTCTATTATCGCGACAATTAATACTTCGGATGAATCAATTTACTACCTTGATAGTGCCTTTAAGCGGCGGTGGGGCTGGGAATATGTTAAGGCTCCAGGTGAAGGGATTATAAATATTCCCGAAGAATTGCGAGATGTGAAGTTAGTAATTGATGGTGAGGAACAAAGAGCGTGGTCACAGTATATTGTTGGAATAAATAAATTTATTAAATCAAATCATCAGGTGATTCGGCGGATTGAAGATAAACAAATTGGTTGGTGGTTCATTAAACCAGAAGATGGCAAAGTGGATCTCGATCAAGTAAAAGATAAATTAATGTTTTATCTTTGGGATAGTGTATTTGCAAGAGATAAACGACCGTTAGAGGATGAGTTGTCTAAATTAACAAATCAGCAGATAAAATTAACATCCTATTCAGACTTTCTCGATTTAATGGAAGAATTTATGACGATAGTAGGTGAACTAGGTAAAAAATAGTTTTTTAGGCTTTGTAAATTATGATTAACTTCAATTCGTTAAAGTTAAGAGTACGCGAAAATTACTCAGAAAATTACTCATTTGTTGGCATTCAAAAGCAAGATGACGAACTGTACTTTTATGTACCTAAAGGATTTGATGATCGACTATCTGAGCTTGACACCTTTGTAGGTAAACGAGATTTATTTTTCCTACTATACAAAATTCTCGGCACTTTTAAACAAATCTGTATTGAGAAGGGTTATATAGATGATATTGGTAAGTTGGGCATACAGGATCGTGATGGTGTAATTAACAGTCATCGCGGTTCTGAAATTGAAGATGATCAAGACGAATCAGAAAATATATTCTACTCGAAACTAGACATTATTACTCACTTTTTGGAGGCTTATGACGAACCTAAAATTTTAGCCCTTGCTTATAGATTGGGCAGAAGTAATAAGTTTGATGTCAGCCTGATTCATCGCTACTTACACCAAGCTGTGTATTTACCTAATCATGCAGCTTATGTCGATGAAATGCTATTTCCACGACGAGTAATGCAGTTTGAATCTACTGATATTGTCACGATGTATTGCTATATCTTTTGCGAGATTAAGCAGCAACTTGGAGAGGTAGTAAATGCTGAAATTACAGCACTAGCTGAGCAATTCCGTCAGCACCATTTCGGAAATCAAGACAGTCTTTTTGATGAACAGAGTTATGGGCAGGTTTTAGATATACTTAAGGATGCCTTAGAAATAATTGACCATAATACACCGATCAAAGATGTTGATTATTGGCAATATTACGAAGTAATTAACTTATTTCTTTATGGCAATTGGCATCAAGCAGAAAATGGTGAAATTTGGGGTATTAAAAATTTTCATAGTGTTTGGGAGTCGATGTGTTTGACTTATCTAGTACAAATAGTCAATCCCTCATTGTTACTGTACTTGGATGATCGCTATCTAAGTTCTCGGACAGTGGAAAGAGCAAAAGCATCTGCTAAGCTCATTGACTTATCGAATACTTTTAAGATCAATGGTTCTTCGATGATTCCAGATGCGATTGTCTTTGAATCAATTATCTATAAAATTAAGGGTGATAAGACTTATACAGAGTGGCCTAATAATTGGTGGGATTACGTTGATATATTCAATAGATATTATACCACCTTTGGCGGTTTCTATAATAAAATAAAAATTGGTTATCTTGGCCAAGAAACGAATAATCATACAATCAAAAAATTACAGGAATTATATAAGATTGATAGTTCGGGGTATGTGATTATTGATGCTCCGTTACCCACTAATTTCTACTCTTTTTGGAAAATTTCTTGTCCCCTTGATTCAGAATATCTTCATAAGATGTATTACTTCAATCATTTCTTTTATTTAGCCATAAAAAAACAGATTATGGACTGGGATAGATTTAATAAAGAAATTCTTCAACCCTTGGGTATATTTTCTGGACCTCTCTATAAAGGTTCACGATCTGATGTTTTTAATGCTTCACTTTTTATCGAATGGGATCTTAAAGATATAAAAACACAATTTAATAATTTAATTCGACAATTTTTAAATCAATATGAAGAATATTTTGAAATAATCGACATCAAATACTTAGACGCTAAATACTTCCGAGATCCCAACAAAATTGAAGAAATTAAACGTAGAAGTATCCGTAAACAGTTTGTCTATGAGCACTTGCTTCAAAAGACTTTAGAGAATAAAAAGGATCAATACAGTAATTTGAGTATTCGGAGTAGCTTTTGGCTCCCTAGCTACCTACCTGATGATGCAGAATTGTTACAAGATAGCTCGACTTTCATGGATGGCTACATTAAATTAAAAAATGTGAATTTTAAGTTATTGGCTGAAACCTATTTCGCTTAAAGCCTTTCAGCTAATATACAGCTTATAGCCATCCTCAATGAGTCGTAACAAGATGTAGGGGTAGTGCCCCCGTGCCTACCCCGGCCAAAGCGGGGCAACCACGGGGGGTTTGCCCCTACAAGAATTACACAAATGATTTAGCATTGCTATGCACCACATTCATCTAAATACGATCGAGTACATTCAAATCGAGCATTTACGGCTTTTTGTTAACAACCAAGGTATCCAAGATGCCTTTAAACATTGTTACGACAATTTGGCGATCGTTATCTCTCACAAATATATCGTAATTGGGACTTGAGTTAATTTCAATTAACCAATATGCTCCGTTTTTATCTAGCGCGATGTCAAACCCAGCATAATTAATCGCAATTTCTGCAAAAACAGGTTTAACAAAATCTTCAATCTCAGACATGAGATTGGGGTTAATTATACGTTTGGCTTTTGCACCTTCCCAGTGCAGCGGGCTTAAATTCCCCGCAAATTTAGCCTGAGATTTGTCTTTCTCGTACAGCAAAACTAGCTTTTCTTTGCAGAATACAGCCCGATATTCGTGGGCAATTTCGATATATTCTTGAGCTAGCGCCACATAGTCATAATCTTTGCTGTTGACGTTAAATATAATTTCTAGGGCTGCTTTAATTTGCTCTCTACTTTCACACAAAAAAACATTGTTGCCACCAGCACCGCGATTTCTTTTGAGAATCACCGGGAAAGCAAATTTTTTGTTTACTTCTAAAACTATTGATTCAATATCTGGGAAACTCAAATACTTTTTATACTTCTCCTCGCAGTGAGGCGAGACAAAACCGAGAGTTCGGGGAGTATTTATTTTGCCGTTTAACAGTTGATAGGTATATTGTTTGTCTTTAAAAATCTCTGCTACTGACGCGCTGTTAAATGGCGTCATGTAATTGACAAAATAATATTCTTCGCCGCCCTGTTTGAGTCTAATCAAGTTTTGGGAAGGATGCAGGATTTCGTAAGGGATATTTAATTCCTCACAAGCTGCCAGCAGGATTTCAATATTGGTTAGCATAAAATGTAACTTAATTAGAAATTAATTTTAAAGATTTGAGATTTGAGAATTGCTTCCAAATCTCAAACCTCAAATTAGATCGCACTTCTATCCAAACAATCGCTGCTGCCCGTTTGCCGCATCTTTCCCGGCATAAATCTCGCGCGTTCCCTTGGGAATGTAAATCCAATCGAATTCTTGCAAGCGGTTTGTCAAATTGGAAATGCTCACTCCCAATTCATCTCTCATTTTGTATAAATGCGACCACTTAGTTAAATCGCGTCCCTGTCTTTTTTCCTCCAAAATACACCGAGGCATCAACAAACAGCTTGCAAAATATTGCGCTTGCCATTCGATCGACAAAACCTTATTATCCGCACTCGCACCCCGACAAACAAACGGTTCCTCGACATCAGACGCTGTTTTTCCTTCATTGCCTAAGTTTAATTCCAACTGTTCCACAGTGCCGTCTGCTTCGTCTTGATTGACGTGTAGCACCCAGTGTCCGATTTCGTGGGCGATCGTCGATTCGATGAAGCCCGGCGGTTTTTCGAGAATCTGTTCGTTGATTTCGATTAACCGCTGCTGCGGCAAAATCCTCGCGGCGATCGCACCTTCTTCATCCGGCTCAATGCACTCCCAAACTACGCCTAAATCCAGAAAATCAGCAACGGTTGTCGCATCAAAAGGCCATCTCGGAGCAAAATTTTGCGTTTTCTGCATCTGCATCAAGATGTCATTTGCCAAACGCTCGATCGATTCTTTGGGATAGAAGCAATACGGCTTAAAAATACTCACTATGAGGGGCCTCTCTTACGCTTCAAAAGACTGTTTGAGCCAATCGGGATTTTCTTGCATCCGGCGGAAAAGAGCCTGCATTTCCTTGGGATTCTGCTTCAGCAGCGCTTCGTACTGCTGCGGCAGTCTCCCCGCCAAGAAAATCAATTCCTCTTCGTTTATGTCTAGATTCCGCGCTAACGCTCGGATTACCTCCTCTTTTGGCGCATAATCCGCTCGATCGTTCTCCAACTTCGACAAATAAGTAAAGTCCACACTTAGCATAGCTGCTAGCTCACGTTGTGAGTAAGCTTTGTCCTTGCGAGCTTGACGGATCAGTCTTCCAAATGTTTGTTCCACGGTTTTTCGCCTCCTGACAAGCATTCTAGCCTGTTTTGATGAAAAGTTCAACAAAATACTTGACGGGAAAATCAACCCGCGCTACCATGAGGTTAGTTGACGGTTTAATCAACCATTAAAGCCGGACTGGTAGAGTTAACGGTGCAAATTAGCCTAGCTCACACGCTACATATAGCGTCGTCAACTTCAGAGGAGTGAGAAGCGCTGGGCGTCAAAACGCTTGTACGCAGCAAATAAGGAGGAGCAGATCGCAAATGCTGAGAACCTGGACAGACACGCATTACAAGCTCGAAGACGATGACTGGCTATACATCGCCACCCACGAAGAACAAAGCTCAGCCTCACTGGTTTGTCCCGGCTACGCGCGGGATGGCGAAGGCTTCAGCATCCACTTCACCCCAGCGCACTTAGAAACATTAGAGCATTTGCTCGCCGCGCTGCGGATTATTAAAGCTCAACAAGAGGCGATGCTTGAGTATACCTATCCAGAACCAAAAGCGACAACACATCTGATTAGGTAATCGAAGTTCGGCCACGAGCAATGTACGAGATTTAACGGATTACCAATTCCCCGTAAAGCAGCAATAAATAACTAAGGAAAAACCAACCATGACTAAAACACAAGAAAGACCTACATTTTCAGTATTTGGTGCCAAACCGAGCAATGCTTTGCTAGTACCGGAAATCCCGATCGCCGTCCGCAATAACTGTCAGATTGGCCAATGGGCGATCGGCGATACCGCCTATGGTTCCAAATGCTCGATGACTATTCTGAAATTTTCCAAATTTTTCGGCAGTTTAGGTCAAACTTCGCACACATTGTGGGGCCAACTGTGGTTTGTCGCAGAAACCGGCGAACTGCCGCAAGGAGTTGTCATGGTGACATACATCAAAAACCGCAGTTTAAGCGATTTTAACGGCTTAGTTGCCTCAGTTCAATCTCGCGGAGTAGAGCCTGCTACAGGTATTTTCATTCCCGAGTTTACCCAGCATTCCGGCGAAAAACCAGACGACAGCGGATTCGTTAAACCAATCAATTATTACAGTTTAAAATGGTCGTGGATGGAGCGAAGCAACTGGGCAGTTATCGACCAAGCAGCAGCAATTTTGTCAGATTCTAGCAATCAATCGCGGATGATTGACTTAGAAGGAACGCGGCAAATGGTGTGTTTGGATAATCTCCCTCCCCAGGAAGTGGCGCGCTTAATGGCTGCTAACGGTAGCGGTGAAAGCGATGCTATGACTTTGAATTCCAACGGCGGTATGTCACTACCGCCAGCCGAAGACAAATCTACTGCTGACTTGTTCTAATTCTGTTGTAAAGGCGCGATTAAATCGCGCCTTTACCATAACTGTTACCACAGATTGAAATGAAGAAATTAACCAAGCTGAAAACCAAAGCAAACCTGCAAGAAAGCCGTTTGAGAGAGAATTTTGAGCTGCTCGACCAAATTCGAGCCGACGCAGTTAACGACATCGAAAGTCTCACCCAAGACTTCCAACACATGACTTTAGTTGCCGAATCCGTCCAGCGGAATTACCGAGCTTTGTTAGCCGAAAATCAATTGCTAAAAGGCACACTTTTGAGTATAATTGATGAGTGCGGCTGCTGGCAAGGAAATCGGTGCGATCGCTGCTGGAAACTTCTCAAAATTCTAGCCTGCGATAATTCAGAAGAAAAACCCGACGCAGCCAGCAAGTACCGAGCCATTCTCAACCAACTCCGCAACTTAGAATAACTGAAAAAGTTTCACTCAAAAGCCTCGAAAAGTTATAATCAGGAGAAGCAAAAATTATGACAATAGCAACTGCCAAGGATAGCAAAGCCCAAATTTTGCAAAACTTTCAGCAGATTTTAGCCGACCACAAAAAGATCGAATCTAAAGTAGAAACCAAAGAACAGTCAGCCGAAAAAGCCAAAAACAAACAACTCCTCGAAGTCGCTTCCACTTACACAATTGACAGCATCGTCAAAGGCTTGGCTGACTTGCAATTAGATTTCGGCAGCATCACCAGCGGACTTTCCGAAAAACTAAAGGCGGAATCTTCCAAATTAGACGAATTAAAACGCGCGATCGAAATTGAAGCCCAACAATTGCAAGAGTTGCAGCAAATCAGAGTTGTAGCAGACGCCCTCCACATTTTAACTCAAGAGCACCGAGAAAAACTGACCCTGCTCGAACAAAACAGCGCCAACCAGCGCGAACTCATCGAAAAAGACACCACCCAAAAACGCAAAGTTTGGGAAAAAGAACAGCAAGAGTTTGACATAGCAATTCAAGAAGAGATTGCACTAACAACAAAAGAACGCCAGCGGGAAGCAGCAGATTATCACTACGAATTAGAACGCACCCGCAAAGTCGAAACTGACGAATACGAAGAAACAAAACGTAAATTAGAACGGGAATTGCAACAATCTACTCGCGAAAAAGAGAAAAACTGGGTAGAACGTGAACAACTCCTGAGTGACAATCAAGCTGAGTTTGAAGAGAATCAAAAGAAAGCCGCTGGATTTGAAGAAGAACTAAAACAGGCTTATGTCAAAGCCAAAGAAGAAGCAATTCAAGAAGTTTCTCGCGAAGCTAAAGTTAAGGCTGATTTGGTGGAGAAAGAATGGGAAGGCACTAAGCAAGGATATGAATTGAAAGCGCAATCTTTGCAGCAGACTATTGAGCGACAAACCGAACAAATCGCCGAAATTTCCGCGCAACTGCAAGCCACGATGAAGCAAGCGCAAGATTTGGCAATGAAAGCTTTTGCCAGCAAAGCTTAAAACCCAGTAAGGTGTGCAATGCCCACCTTACGGAAAAATGACAGAAATTTTCCCAACTATTAAGGAATGAAAAGTCATGAACAAAAGAGTTAGCGACAAAAGCACCAAGGCTGAAATTTTAGAAGCGTACAAGGAAGCAGCGCAAGAAAAAGCGCAGTTAGAATCGCAAATCCAACAGCTAAACGCTTCCCAAAAGCAAAAACCAGCCCCAGAAAAACCTATTGTGGAGGCACAAAAACCAATGGCTTTAACTCAAAATCCACAAAAAATGCAGTCTACAATCGACAATTTGATTTTGCTGCAATTTGGCTTTGGTGGCGCTGTCAGTGAGTTGTCTGAGAAATTAACTTCTGAAGCGGCTAAACTCGAAGAATTGCGGCGCACTGTGGGCGAGGAAATCCAACAACTGCAAGAGTTGCACAGTTTAGAAGATGTTGCAGAAGATACGCTGGACAATTTAATTCAACAGTACGAAGAAAGTGCGAAAACTTTTGCTGGCGAACTCAGCGAACAGCGCGAAACTGTTGAACAGGAATTGTTGGAACGCCGGCAAGCTTGGGAAAAAGAGCAAGAACTCCAAAAGTTGGCCGTTAAAGAACGCAATGAGCATCACCAAAAAGCTCGCGATCGGGATGAAGAGTTGTATTATTATGATTTGAATCTTCAGCGAAATCTGGACATCGAAGAATACGAACAGCGCCAGAAAAGGCTGTATCAAGAAATCGAAGAGTTTCAGCAAGAACAGGAGAAACAGTGGGCGGAACGCGAAAAATCTATTTCGGAACGGGAAAAACTTTATGCTGAGGTGAAAGCTAAGGTAGAAGCTTTCCCGAAAGAACTGGAAGCTAATATTAAGAACGGGAAAGATAACGGCCGCAATATTGGCAATTATCAAGCTAAAGTTAAGGCGGATTTGTCTGCTAAAGATATCGAAGGGCAAAAGCAAAATTATGAACTGCAAATTCAAGGGATGTTGCAGACAATTCAAAATCAAGATGCGCGCCTTGCTAGCTTGTCGAAACAACTGGATTCTGCTTTGAAACAGGTTCAAGATTTGGCGGTGAAGGCGATTGAGGGCTCATCGAATTTGAGTTCTTTGCAAGCAGTCAGGGAAATTGCGATCGAACAAGCGAAGACTCAGCAAAAAAATAAGTAATCCGTAGCGTTTTTAGGAGCTAATTAGGTTGCTTTAGATACCCGATTTCTTGAAGAAGTCGGGTATCTGGGTATGGAAGGGAGAGATTTTTGCGATCGCCCGCGAACTGTGCAAAAATATAAGTATTTAGGATTAGGACAACTGCTATGCTTGAGACTAACTACTTCGATCCGCGCGAGATTCCTATATATTCTATCCCTCAAGCAGCGCAATATCTCAGGCTGCCGAAGGATAGGTTGCGATCTTGGGTTGGTGGCTGGTACTCGAAAACAAAAGCGGACAAGCGCTCCTTTGAGCCACTGATTAAGTTACCTCACCCCAACAATTTTGAACTGCTTCCCCAGTCCAAAACTACACTACTTTCTTTCATAAATTTGGTAGAGGCTCATGTCTTGATTGCCATTTTTAAGGCTACTGGCTTCTCCCGAAAACAACTTAGCACTGCACTCGACTACATCAACGATCATCTTTCGACTCCTAAATTATATGCTGGAAGGGAGTTTCAAATCAAGGGAATAGATCTTTTATTTGAGAGATTCGGACAGCAGCTTGCAGCACGCGACAGGGAACAGGAAGCGAGGCAAATTTTAGAAACTTATTTCGATCGCATTGTACGAGATAAAGCTGGATTACCTATCAAACTCTTCCCTTTTACCAAATTATCAGGTTCCGACGAACCTAAAACAGTGATGATTGACCCCAGAATATCATTTGGCCGTCCAGTTTTAGCTGGAACTGGCATTCCCACAGCTATGCTTGCGGAACGCTACAAAGCTGGGGATTCCATCGATGAACTTGCCGAAGACTACAATTGCGATCGGCTCCAAATAGAGGAAGGTATTCGCTGCGAACTTCCGCTAGTAGCAGTATGAATGAGATATTTTTCATAGACAGATGTTTAGGAAAGAAACTGGCAGATCCACTACGAAATAAGGGGGCTACAGTAGAAATTCACGACGATCATTTTAAGCAAGATATCGAGGATAAGGATTGGCTGAGGATAGTTGGAGAGCGCAATTGGGTGGTATTAACAAAGGACAAGAAAATCGCTACCCGTCCTTTGGAGTTATTAGCCGTGGCTCAAGGCAATGTACGGCTTTTTGCATTTGTGGACGGCGATGTTCCTGGAGTTGTAGTGGCACAAGCTTTTGTAAATGCCTTAGAAAATATGCAACGATTTATTCTGGGGAATCAAGCACCTTTCATCGCTAAGGTACACCAGTCGGGTTTGGTAAAGTCCTGCAAGAACCGAAAAGAACTTTTGAAAATGCTCCCTAAAACCACATCCCAAATCAATCTCCCTTAGTCCAGTTTTCCAACTGTCCACTCGCTGCGAGTCTTCCTTGAGCCTTAAACCCTATCTACAGCGTTCTAATTTTTAGTAAAAAGCCCGATCGCACTGTTCACTTATCGAAACTGTCCCTTCCTCTCCTGACCGCTTCAGTCGCACTCTTTATGCTTTAAGTTAATCCACCAAAAGATATATTTGATCGAGAGGCACTATGCAGAAACAAATCTTACGTCAAAAAGATACTAATGCTTGGATACTTCAGTGCTGGGTTTCTTTTATTGTTGCGATTTCCGCAACTACTGTAGGTATCATTTATTTACAGGTAGACCCCTGGCAAAAAGCTTTTATGGGTATGGGTTTAACTTTTTCAGTCGGCTCGTCTTTTACTTTAGCAAAAACCATTCGCGATAACAACGAGGCAACAACATTAACTGCCAGAATCGACGAAGCTAGAGTTGAGAAAATTCTCGCAGAGCACCATCCTCTCAAATAAACTTGAATTATACAATGTATACAACAAACAGCCCGGGCGGGCTGTTTTTGTTGTTTGAGCCACAGGTTTCAAGCTGTGGATGTGAATTGGGGATTTCAATGGCTACCTTTGAACTTACGATCGCGCAACTTATTCTTTTGTCGCTGACGAACACCGGCCTGAACCATCGCAAAATCCACTGGAAAACCAACGACAGGAATCACCTGATCCTTGCGTTCTTCTTCCAGATTCTTGAGTTCGGTGTAATCAACCCAGTGAATGCAATTCACCGGACAAGTGTCGATCGCCTCAGCAATCAACTCTTCAGAATCCCCGTCTTGTCGAACTACACGCGATCGACCGTAATCCGGTTCAATATAAAAAGTATTGCGAGCAACGTGAGCGCAGTGCTTGCAGCCAATGCAGGTAATCTCATCAACATAGACACCTTTTTGGCGCAACACGCCGCCCAACTCCGGTTCCAAACCAGAGCGATCGGGTGCATCCCGCAAAAAACCTCCCAACTCCGGCTCTAAACCAGAGCGATCGCTTGCTGTATCTATTCCGAGTCCAGAAAGCTCAGACATTTAGACCCCCACAAGAGTAAATAAGCCCGCCTGAGCGGACTTTGATGAAACAAGATTGCAAAAACCTCGAAAAATTATTAAGCGCACCAGCGTTGCACCACCAAGCGGAGCGAACCGTCTTGATTTTGCTTTTGCTCAGAAATTTGGAAACCCTGCTTAGCGCTTTCATTCACCACAGTATGGTAAGCGTAGCGCTGAGTCACCTTATTCAGAAAACGGTCTACAGACCAAGCTTGCTGCCAAAATTGCAAGTCAGCCACCAATTCATACTCAGTCCCGTTCCAGCTAAAACCTACGTCGTAGCCGTTTTTTTGCTCAATCACGACCTCAGCGGTGCTGGTTAGGCCGCGATAGCCACGCACCTCAGTCGGGCCCGACTTCCAGTCGATACCCAAGTCAGTTAAAGCAGCTTCCAAAGAATTCAAATTGCGGATCTGGGTCTTAATTTGGCTAAAGTGTGACATGGTGATTCCAAAAAAAATTAAGTGAACTCAACAACAAAAATTACCAATCGCTAAAAGCCACTTGGGCCGTCGCTTCGGCTGACTGATGCAGCGCTTGCGTGAAATATTCAGATGTTGACTCTTGGTGAAGCACCACGCCGAGCTGAGCTTCAATTGCAGCCGTTACC
The DNA here is from genome assembly GCF_036705385.1 of Microcoleus sp. B3-A4. NCBI lineage: Bacteria > Bacillati > Cyanobacteriota > Cyanophyceae > Oscillatoriales > Microcoleaceae > Microcoleus > Microcoleus sp. B3-A4. The sequence goes on from NZ_JAUBUI010000062.1 coordinate 28,095, forward strand.
TCAGCACAGGAAGCACCGACAATGCCGGTGACCGTTTCCTGTACGCGGCCATCTGGATAGATCACAAACTCTAGTGTTTCCATAATGCGGGCTGACTGAATAGGAATATTGAGAACAGACACCGACACCAGCAAGCCAGGGACGATGCCTCCTGAAGTAGCTTCTTGAGAGTTGGCTGACTGACAAAGCGCTATATCAATTTTGACGAATTGATAGGTTTTGAGTCACAACTTAACAGAACTTATTAATAGGTAGAAGCAATACATCAGTTGTATGTAAAGTTTCGCGTAGATCGTGACAGCAGTCAAGTCATACATGAGTCGCGAATATTAGCAACGGCTATTTGGGATTGATCCTGGGGGAGGGAGGATGGAGCCCGAGATAGTAGGCCGAGGGTAAAGTGCCGTGTGCTTCGCCCTACAGTAAGCTGTTGGGCATCTAAATTTTATTTTTCGGGCGGGCGGGATACCCCACAAGAATTCTATCGGAAGTGACGATAAAACTTAGATGCGTCTGGGCTTATCTGTTCTTGACACTCCCGGGCGTGAACGCGCGGGGATTCTTGGTTCAGCCAGTTGATTTGCTCGTTGATGTCGCCACTAACAAGTAGAGATCAGTCTGTCCCCAAGCGTTAATTTCGGTGTGCCCCACCGTATTTAAATTAATTCCTGCTTGCTTCAACCCTTTAGCCAAAATGTTGCGAGCCGCGTTGTGGTCACGATCTAGTATCGCACCGCAGCCGCAAATATGGGTTCTGGTTGACAACGTTTTCTTAACAAGATTGCCACAATTTGAACAGTCTTGGGAAGTATACTGAGGCCCAACAGCAATCACTGTTTTACCGTATACTTTTCCAAAGTATTGCAACCATTGAGCAAACTGTGACCACGCTGCATCACTAATAGATTTAGCAAGCTTGTGGTTCTTAACCATATTCCGCATCTGAAGCTCTTCGTAGGCTACAAAATCGCTAGATTTCACCGCGCACAACGCCGTCTTGATGGCGAAGCCTTTACGCTGCCTGCTGACCTTCAAGTGCTTTCTTCCTAACTTGTTAATCGCTTTTTTCCGATTGCCAGAACCTTTCTTCTTTCGAGAAACCCGCTTCTGCAATCTTTTTAAAGCTTTTTCACTTTTTCGGAGGTAGCGAGGGTTGGGAACTGTGTCGCCATCACTGTCGGTATAGAAATGGTTCAATCCCACATCTATTCCAATAGCTTTACCAGTAAAGACAAATTCCTCTTTTCGCTCCACATTTATACAAAATTGGACGTAGTACCCGTCCGCACGACGCACAACCCTGATTCGTTTAATCTCATCGGGAGCATAGAAATGCAAATCCCGACTGCCGACTAACTTAAACTTCCCAGCAGCAAAGCCGTCCTTAAATGTTAAACATCTTTTGTCGGCAGAAAGCAGCCATCCTGATGTTTTGTATTCGACGGAACGAGTATGCTTTTTGAACCGTGGGTATCCCTTTTGGCCGGGTTTTTTGGCTTGGCAATTAGCGAAAAAACGTTGGATCGCAAAAATGGCACGTTCAGCCGAGGCTTGACGTGCCATCGAGTTAAGCTTGCCTGCCCATTCAAACTCTTTTGCCATAATGGCACATTGTTTGTATAAGTCTACTAACTTAACTCCTTGATTATCGCTCCAATATCTAAGAGTTTTATTTCGGACAAATTGAGCTGTTCTGATCATGTCGTCGATGACCCGATATTGCTGCGCTTTGCCTTTTAACTTAAACTCTAATGTGATCATGTAGTTAGTCTATCACACCCGTAAATCACGACGCTTATAAAGTGTGTTTAATTTATAAATTTTTAGCCTTTATAGAAATTAAAGCCGTCCAAGAAGGACGGCTTTAGACCCCAAAATTTTGGTAAAAAATAGTTGAATGCGTTACTGGTAGGCGTTAAGGTGCGTAATGCACACCCTACAGTATTAGTTGGTGAGTAAGTCCTGTTACCATAAAATCCTAATTACTATTCTCTAAGATAAAAAGTATTCAAATTGATTGATAATTGTTGCAGCAACCGTAACCCTTCTTTTAAGCAACCTGTGCCATGACCTGCCGCAGCGGAATCTGTACTACAAACTCAGTGCCCTTCTCCAGAGTGGAATGACACTCAATCTTGCCGCCGTGTTTTTCAGTGACGATTTGATGACTGATCGACAGTCCCAAACCACTGCCTTTGCCCACGGGTTTGGTGGTGAAGAACGGATCGAATAGTTTAGAGCGAATGAGTTCCGGGATACCGACTCCATTATCGGCAATGCTAATCGCGATCGAGTTAGCACTACCGATCGAGGTGCTGATGGTAATGGTAGGTTGTTGGTTATCCCTGACACCTGATGTCTGCAAGGCATCGATCGCATTACTGATGATATTCATGAATACCTGGTTGAGTTGACTCGGGTGGCATTCGACCTCCGGTAATTGCCCGTAGTTTTTGATGACTTGGATTGCAGGAAAATCGGGTCTGGCTTTCAGACGGTGTTGCAAAATCAACAGAGTGCTGTCGATACCTGCATGGATATCAACGGGTTTGCAATCGGCTTCATCAAGGCGGGAGAAGTTGCACAGCGAGAGCACCAGTTGGCGAATCCGATCGCTCCCCATTTTCATCGAACCCAGCACCTTCCAAAAATCCTCTTGCAAAAATTCCAGATCCAGGTATTCTGCCCGCTCTCGGATTTCTGCTACCGGATTGGGATAGTGCTTTTGGTACAGTTGCACCAAGTCCAGCAGCTCCTGAGTGTATTCTTTGACATAGTTCAGGTTGCCTTGAATGAAATTCACCGGGTTGTTGATTTCGTGTGCCACTCCCGCCACCAATTGGGCTAGGGCAGACATTTTTTCACCTTGCACGAGATGCACTTGGGCTTGCTTGAAACTTTCTAAGGCCTGGTTGAGTTCGTTGGTGCGCTGTTCCATGATCCGGGTGGCATTCCGCAGTTGGAGATGCACCCGAATCCGTGCCAAGACTTCTTCATGCTGAATCGGCTTGGTGATGTAGTCTACAGCACCCAGGCTCAGCCCTTTGACCTGATCCACCGAGTCGGAGAGGGCGGTCATGAAAATAACAGGAATATCGCGAGTGGCCGGATTAGCTTTGAGTCGCTGACAGGTTTCAAAGCCATCGATCCCTGGCATCATCACATCCAGCAAAATCAAATTTGGCTCAGACGATTGCACTCGTTGCAGGGCAGTTTCACCATTTTTGGCGATCGCCACCCGGTAGCCCTGTTCGCTCAACACATCAAACAATACTTGCAGATTGGTTGGGGTATCATCTACGACTAAGATCGTGTTTTCTTGAGACATAGAATAGACTGACATTAGCAAACTCCTAAACGTATTTAAGGGATGAATTGTTCATGGTAGATCGATATTAAGTGGCTAAACCTGTGGCTCGATTAGACGCAGAATGGCTTCCTCATCAAACTGTTGACTCAGTTCTAGAACTCGGTTCGCAAAGGCAATATATTCCGGCGTTAATTGCTTCAAGCGATGGGCTTCCTGCTGGATATCGGTCATAAAACCACCCTGAGCCGCAGCATAAAGGGTTGCCAGTTCTGCAGCAGGCGGTATTATCATGCTAACCTCATCGGCGTTGCTGACAGCGGGTTGAGTCGCCTCTGTTTCAGTTTCGTAAATCCACTGCAATTCTAGATATCGCTGCAATTCGGCAAGCAACCCTGTAAACTCGATCGGTTTAGGGAAAAAGCTATTGCACCCTGCATCCAGACTTTCCTGTATATCCACCTGAGACAGGGTAGCAGGGGAGGCAATGATCGGAGTTTGGGCAAAGTCTGGCAATTGTCGCAGGCGACGGGTCATTTCTAAGCCATCCATAATCGCCATATGTACATCGGTAATAATCAAGTCGGGTCGCGTCTGGATAGTGGTATCCAAACCTGCTTGCCCATTATCAGCTTCTGTCAGCTTGAAGCCCAGCGGTTCCAACATATTCACTGCCACCAGACGGTTTTCTTCGCGATCGTCAATGACCAGAATTTTGCGTCGTTCGCCCTGATAGCCAATAACCTTGTGGTTGGCGATCGCATTTTGTGTTGTCCAATCCGATGCTGGAAGCAAGTCGATCTCAAACCAGAAACTGCTGCCCTGGCCCAATACACTCTCGACGTGAATTTCGCTATCCATCTTCTCGATGATTTGTTGACCGATGGCAAGTCCTAGTCCAGTGCCTTCGATGTTGCGATCGCGTTTCCCGGCCTGCTCAAAGGGTAAGAAAATCGTGGATAGTTTGTCTGGGGCAATGCCAATGCCAGTGTCTTTAATTAGGAAGCGAATTCTTGAAATTTTTGAGTTTTGAGTTTTGAGTTCTGAATTTGAGTCTTCTGACTCCACCACTTCTACCCGAAACGTGACGGTGCCAAAATCGGTAAATTTGACCGCATTGCTGAGCAGGTTGAGCAACACTTGCCGCAGGCGTTTGTCGTCAGCATGGACAGCAGTGGGCAGGTTGCTGGCGGGCTGGTAATGAAACTCCACGCCTTTTTGCACTGCCTTGACGCGGCAAATATCCACAGTAGAAGAGAGGAAGTTAGCCAGATGGAAATCTTGGGGATAGAGTTCCATCTTTTGCACTTCCAGCTTGGACAGATCCAGAATGTCGTTGATCAGGGTGAGTAAATGGGAACCGCATTGATAAATCACCCCCAATCCTTTCATCTGTTTGGCGGTGGTGGCGGGGTCGCGCTGGAGGATTTGGGTATAGCCGAGGATGCCGTTGAGGGGGGTGCGGAGTTCATGGTTCATGTTGGCAAGAAATTCGCTCTTGGTGCGGTTGGCAACTTCGGCAGCTTCTTTTGCCCGCAATATTTGTAGTTCTGTGGACTTACGATCGCTAGTATCGTGGCACACAACAACTCCCCCTTTCAATGCACCACTGGCATCTTTGAGCGGTCTGCTACTAACAGTCATCCAGACGCCCTGTTGGGCTTTGCTATGACGGCTAAGAAGTTCCATATTGTCTACCTGCTCACCCCTAACAGCCCGCACTAAAGGAATTTGCTCCGCTAGGATCGGAGTTGCCCCATCGGCATGAAACAGTCCATATTGCTCCGACCATTCTTCCGGCTGGCTGTCGGTTATTTTGCCAAACATCTGCTCGGCAGCGGGGTTAAACAGCAGCAATCGACCATTTTCATCGGCAACGAGCACGGCATCGCTCATGCTGTTGAGGATTAGTTGCAACAGGCTAGTCTGGTTTTGAAACGTCTGGTTACTTTGCTGAAGGTCGGTTTCGGCTTGATTCCGCTTCAGGATTTCACTGCAAATCAGGCGGTAAGTCCACAAAATTATTCCTAGGTTGAGGGCGATGCCCACCAGAAATGCCATCATTGCCAGAAGGGTTGTGTGGGTGGCAGCTTGCTGTTTCTGGCGCCACCCTACGGTTTCGATCGCTTTGATCTGCTGGGTCAGCAGCGTCATCTCGTCAAGCAGTCGTGGGGGGGTGCGATCGATCGCCGCCGCCAGCCCTTTGGTGTCCCGGAGTTCCACGCCCTGCCGGAGTTCCCCCAGGCGACCCAGGATAAATTCTTCAAGGCGCTTGGTAGCTGCCTGTTGGCGGGGATCGTTCTCTAGCAAGCTTTGCAATTGTCGCAATTCTTGATCGACATCGATCGTCCGAAGCCCAAATTTCCTGAAGTCATTTTTGTTTGGCGCGAGCAGGTATTGCCGCTGCATCTTTTCAGCATCCTGAAATGCACTGGTCAACGCTTCCAAACAATTGAGCGCTTTTAGATGTTGGGCGATCTGGCGGTTAGTTTCTAAGGTGCGGTTAGCGCTCCAAAATGCGATTCCACTCACTGCTAATGCCAGGAAAGTGGTTGCTCCCAGGCTCCCGGCAACGATTTTGAGAAAGTTAGAGGGTTGTTTAATCATGTCTGTCTCGTGCTTAGTTTCGTCGATCTAAGACCGCAGGGGGCGGAGTCCAAATTTTTGAAAGACTGCCATTGCCTGATCTGTGCTTAAAAAGTCCAGATACGCCTGCATTTCCTGGAGATGGGGGGAGGCTTTAACCACAGCGGCACCGGAGCGAATTGGCTCATAGAGGTCGGGCGATACGGTGGCTAACACCTTGACCTTGGCAAAGGCTTTGGCTTCTGGCAGAAAGGTAATGCCCACGTCTGCCTCTCCCTGCTCGACGGCTCGCAAGACTTCCCGCACATCCACCTTTGCCCAGACTGCCTTGGACTCCACTGCCTGAAGGATGCCTAACCGACTCAGAATGGCGTGGGTATAATTGCCAAGCGACAGGTCTTTGTTGCCTATTGCCACCGTTTTGAGGCGATCGCTCGCTAACTCGTGCAAATCAGTCAGTTGCACCGCAGAATCAGCCGCAGCAATCACCACAATATCGGTGGTCACTAACTCCCGACGGCTTTCGGGCAGAATTAGCCCTTGGGCTTGCAACACATCCAGCGGTGCAATATCGGCGAACCAAACCCCATCAAAAGGTTCTCCCTGGTCAACGGCTGCCCGGATTAAGCCAGCTCCGGCAAATGTCGGATTCAACCAGATATGGGGGTGTTCCTGCTGATAGAGTCGATCAATTTCCTCCACGGCAGTGCGAACCATGCCTGACACAGCCAAATTGAGCGTCACCGCCTGGATTTGGGGTGCCCTGGAGCAACTACCCAGCCAGAGGGTGAGCGTCAAGGAGAAGAAGCACAATGTCAGCCATCGGAGGAGTTTCATATCAGGTTTCGTGAGATTTCAGTTTCTAAGCCCTGGATGGGGCTGTAAATTTCGGAACAGTCACTACAGCGACTCTCGGTTGTCTTTAATATAAAGTCTCTAATATAATTTCTTGGCAATGATACAAACCATTCCATTAATCATCTCCTTCTGAAGTACCTGTAAACCTATTTCAGATAGCCGATCGCACAACCAATTTTTATTGAGCCTCAGTTTTTGGTAAGAACTGGCACTGAATGACCACCCATCGCCCTGTTTTTGATAGAGTAAGTCATGGACTGCTACGCTGTTTTCCTGATACTCCAAGAAACAAGTGAGGATTGTAAATTCATCACTTTGTACAGGAATAAAACGCTGAGTTCCATGAAGCTCTGCTGAAACATAATCGCGGAAAGTTAAAATCAACATCCCATTCTCAATCAGCGAGCGATCAATGTCCAAAAGTAATGAATCGACAGCACTCAATGATTCTAGGTGTGTAAGTGTGTCGCCCATGCAAACAATGAGCTGCGCCTGTTCCTGAATATGTTGCGAGAAATTAAGCAGATCGTCGTGAAGGGTACGGATGGAAAGATGTTTAGCGCGATCGCGTAACTCTGAAAGTAGGGCATCACAGAAATCTATAGCTACTACCGAAAAGCCTAATTTCGCTAAAGGAATAGATTGAAATCCTGAGCCTGCACCTAAATCAATGGCTAATCCTCGCGGTGCGGAGTCGAGCCCCAATTGACAAAAAAGAGCGTGATTTCGTTCGATCGCTGCTTCAGGGTTTCCTGACATCCAACTGTAAACGGCAGCAAGTTGCTGGTTATAGTGGTCTTGTGCTGTGTTCATTATTATGCTATGTTCGATGACTCCTTGAAAAGGAGCAAAATCATTCAACCCGATGGAAGCTCAACCACCACTGCCACCTTTTACGCGGGAAACTGCTAAAACTAAAATTCAAATCGCAGAAGATGACTGGAATAGTCGCGATCCAAAACGAGTAGCTTTAGCTTACACCGAAGATTCACCGTGGCGTAACCCTAATTTTTCAGGGGCAGGTAACAAACCAAGGCTTTATTAAAACGAAAGTGGGCAAAAGAACTCGACTACTGTTTGAAAAATGAACTGTGGAGTTTTACAAAGAAGCTGATTTCTGTGCGCTTTGAATAGCAGTGGCACGAGGGTCAGAGTGCGGATTTGTTCCTTGAAATAATCCCAAAATATCCAAGGAAGAGGGAAAGGGGAAGAGGTGAAAGGGTGACAAAAATGGCTACAAGACTCTTCTGGTCAGCTTTGCAGCTTGACGGGGTGACAACAAGAGTCTAAACCTTGATCAAATAAAGGACATAGCCCTTAGACCCATCTGAAAAAACGGTAGTTTATTGCGCCTAATTATCATTAATTCAGTAATACTATCTTGAGAAAATTTCATGTTAATTACCCAAGATTGACCGTACAATCCTATCTAAAAACTACTACTATGACGACGTAGCGAGCACCCGCACTCTGTTACCCTACATATTTTTGCACTCCCCTTTTCTTTATTTTTTGACCTTGTATTATCGCACAACTGTAGGCGAGCGGTATCAATAATATTAAACTGCTTAATCGTTGGTTATTAGGGTGACTTCTCTCTCAATTATAACCACCAGTTTTACAATCTTTAAACATCGCTTCAATCCCACTCCGACATTTGAAACTATCGATCGATTGTTTTAAACGGCCGACAACATTAGTCAAAAGATACCAACCTTCATCCTCTTGTTTGATTCGATATTTTCCTCGCCAATAACCAGCGATATCAAAATTCCCAAAACCTTTTTGTGGGGTAAATTTTGTTTCGACTAAATAAATGCTAGTTCCCGGCACTAAACCCATGTCAGATAAGCGAATGTAATCAGAGTTCTCCTCCTGGATATAGCGCCCTTGTTTGACTCTAAAAATAAACTTTACTTGTCTCTCACAGAGCCACGATGCGAGCTTTACACTACCAAATTCCCGTGAAGCGAAGCTATCCCGTTCGCGAAGCGTTCCCGTTCCCCGTAGGGGTTCCCGTAGGGTAGGGTAGGGAATCGCCTAACACAATCATTTCATAATCTGATAGCAACTCTAACACAGGAGTGAGTAGAGCTTTTTGTTCGTCAATATTACTACATCCTCTTTTGTCTAGCAATCGCCAGTATAAAGGGATACTTCGTTTTTCCCAAATTAGGCTAACCATAAATACATTATGCGCTCGCCACTGCTTTCTATCGATCGCAAGTTTCAAAGGTTGAGATTTGTTAAATTTAGCTGGTAAATTTTCTTTAACAAGTGGAAACCATAGGCTTTCTCTGTTCAGGGAGTCTAATTTCAGAAATCTTTGTAGGCTACGCCTCCGACTCTCAAATTGAATGGATAAGGCCAGAAAGAAGCCCATAATTCAATACTAACTTGTTTATGGCTCTGCAACAGATATACCAGAGCTTTGAGCGTATGGTACTCTGTCGGTTTGAGTTGTTTTTATAGATGGTTTTGGTAAAATTGAGGAAACATAATTATGTAGGTGGGGACACTTAATTATGTAGATGGGGACACTTAAACGACGTAGACCCCATCTTTTTTTAGCTCAACTTGGCCAAATCCGCCACCGGTGGGGCTTTTGACGGGGTTGTCACCCCGTCAGGGTACAGGGTTAATAGCAGACCGATTAATTAAAATAATTCTCTTGATTACAATTGCCTATAGTCGTGACATTATTGAAGGTACTATAGTCAAAAGGAAGCATTTACAAAAGTAAATTTATCGCATCAAGAAACCCCAAAAAACTTATCGCAGACGCAGTACATTCGGGAGTGGCAATGATAGCCAACAGTGGGTTAATTATCTTAAAAAATATGCTGAACCTGTGGAAGAGTTAATGAAGTTAACTCGTAATAAGCGTCACTTCGATCAAAAAGGTCTCAGGACTAGAACCTTGCTCAGGCAAGGTTTCTAGCTATATTTGTTACCCCCAGTAAGTAGGTCGGCGGGAAAAATCACCAGTATGTAACAAAACATTAAGTAGGGTGACGGGACTTAAATTTAATACG
>NZ_JAUBUI010000191.1:0-2315 GCF_036705385.1 Microcoleus sp. B3-A4
ATGTCACTTAATTTATCAGATTTTCTCCCCTTTTTGGGCTATTTCTCTTCTATCCCCCCTGAACGGTTACGAATATACAGCCGGGTAACTACTGGCTATTCCTTTAATCAACCAGAGCCAAAGATGAACTTCTTTATAATTCTGAAATCCTTCAGGGTCTCTCAACTCTTGTTGCAATGAAGCTGCTATTTCAACTGAGAACTTTTTTGGGCGACCGAAAACCTGCCGATTTTTTAACAAATTTTCCCGACCGCCCTTTCTATATTGGGAGAGCCAGCGATGAATCGTTGCCTCACTTTTACCTAAAACTGTGGATACTTCCCGCACAGTTTCTACTTGTTTTGACTGAAATAAATAAAGCATTTGAACTTTGTTATAAGCTAGGATCTTTTTTTGCTGTTTGAGGATTTTTCCTAAGTTTTCTACAGATTCGGTAATCTTTATATGAGGACGACCAGACATTGTAATTCTCGCCTTTACTTTTTACACAAGTCTATCACATCTTTAAAAAAATGGTATAAGGTCGAACAAGTGATAAACTAGGTATGATAAGCTGTTAGACATCTAAACTGCATTAACTAACAATACTCCGGACAGTTTTTAAGCAGCCAAAGTACCATAAGACAAGACTGAAGGAAGGTTAGGGTGATTTAAAATCAAATCCCGGTCTAAATCTAATTTATCAATAAAGGTACAAAGTAGATGCTTATTGAATTCCAGCCGTTTATAAGAGGCCATTGAAAACACAAAAGACTTGGCAGATGAATGACAACTAGAGAGTTGATGTTTGGCTAAATTTAAGGCAATAAGACTGGCATTAAAATGAAAATCCAGCCGTGGTAAATGACGAGCTTGACAATCAGACAATCCCGTAAATTGCTTGGCATCACGAAAAATAAATTCAATCTGGAAGCGAGCCTGATAATATTCAACAATTTGCTCAGGTGGTAAATGAATATCAGTGCTAAATAATAAAGCATTTTTGATTGTCCCGTTGGCTTGAACCTCAGAGATACAAGCAAAACAAATTTGGCAATTTAAACAACAACTCCACACAACCAATGTATATAATTGGAGTTTAGACTAAGCACAAATTTACCCAGCTAACGCTGAGCATAAATTGTGGTGAATAAGCGAGAGAGATTCCCACGTTAACTGATGGATTTTGGTGATTTTTGGAATCGACCTTTACCCTTTTTGACCACTGGATAGCGGCATCTGGGAGTACGAGGTTTTCCTGTTTGCCATCCGTCACAATTTCCTCGCCGTTTGGGAGCAACAGCCGGAGTCCCAATCCTGATTAAAAGTGGAAGCATTGATTGTACAACCCTTCCCGGCGTCAATTCAGGCAGAGACTTTTGCCAGGGTAAACGAATTTCTCTGACGACATCTTTAGCTAACCATAATTGCCAGGTGAGTAAAGGCATCAAATCGCTCCATCGTTCGCACTGTTCTGGGGTGCTTAGCTTGGGCACAGTCCAATGTAAAGTTTGTTTAACTAACCGATACCAATGTTCTAGGGCAAAGCGGCGCAGATATAGTTGCCAAATTTCTGCCAGAGATGGCATTTGGATACCCACCCAAAGCAACCACAAAGGTTGACTATTTAATCGACCAGTTACAGTTTCTAAGCGTTCGACTAAAATCAGAGTCATTGGATGTTTGGGACTGCCTCGGAAATGCAAGTCATCCCATTTTCTTAACCTCATTTTTCCGAGTTTCGCCTCAACAAATTCCAGAGTTTTCTCTGCTTCCCACCAGCTTTGAGAGTCGTTGAGCTTAAACTGTTGACCGTGAATTTTGGGCCTGCCTTTACCACTATAGGATGGAGGTGCTGACCACAAGCAACGATTGGAGCGAATACGCATTAGTTTATCAGCGGCGACGGCTGCGGTGGCTTTGATCAGAGGCGCGCACCCATACTCACTATCAAATAGAGCGATCGGTCTATTCTGAAGATATTCACATACTTGTGCTAATTGTTGAGCCCCAAAACCGAGCGAATTGTCCCAACTGGTAATACGTTCGTGTCTCAAGGGCAGCGCCCAACTGCCGCTACTTTCAGGTATCCAGGCAATCGTACTATATCCCTGACCAATACCAACAGGTATGCCATGAGGTAAGGCTGTGGGTTGATGTTCATAGGTACGTTCTTTGAGGGTACGTGCATGGGGTCTCAACCATGCCGTATGATCGATCGCTAATACTGGACGTTCTACTTGTAACATCTGTTGGATGTAAGTAGGGAGGTGGGAAAATTTATATTTATGTAACGAAACATTAAGTACCCGCATTGGAGTTAAATTTAACACGTT
>NZ_JAUBUI010000192.1:0-2299 GCF_036705385.1 Microcoleus sp. B3-A4
GTTGTTGAGTAACAGCTTGCCGGATATTTAAAGGCAGCTACTTTTAGATGCGCTCGTTTTTTAGTCTAAACTCCAGTTGGATACCGATCGTCGCTTAAAAATTCTAAAAGAGCAATGTACTTGCATCCCAGACTGTGACCAACCCAAAAATAACTCGATGGTTCTTGATAAATTTCGCTTTCATAGCCTAATCTGTGAGCAATTTTGGTCAGTTCTGTTCTCAGTATCTCCTGTTCTTTTAATAACCCAATAGCGATCGGCCAGTGACGAAAAGTAAATCTAAACGGCAAAGCAACTACGGTATAACCTTCTTCAAACAACTGCTGTAAAAAATATCGATAAAACAAAGTTGGCAAACTACCAAAAAAAGATCCACCAATAAATTGAACAACACCTTTTGGCTGCGGATGAACAGCCACCCAACTAAAAGAAACAGGCTGAAATTTAAATGAGTTCGACATTTGAATAAAGCTCAGTGAGTGTATAAGTAGGCTTACAGCACTTCCGGATGTTATGAGGTACAATAGAACAATAGTCCGGACAGTTTTTATATGGCCCAATGGCTTATGCTCGCTTGACTTTGACCCACTGTGGATAATTAAATCAATGTCACCTCCACCCCTGACTTACATTTAATTCGACTTTTTTATGCTCCTTGCCCCGCGTAAGCTTGTAGTATCGTTCCAAAAACTGTCCGGAGTATTGATAGAATCGACTAAAAATAATATACCAATGAAAGCATACTCAGTAGATTTGCGCTCCAAAATAGTAGCAGCCCATTTAGAACAGAAGCTGTCGATCAGAAAAACAGCAGAAATATTTGCCTGCAGTAAAAGCTTAGTTCAAAAACTTGTCAAACAACAAAAAATCGAGGGGAATTTACAGCCTAAACGCAGGGGTAAACCCAGATTCAGTCATTTGAATAATGCCTCAGAAGAGCTAAGAGAAATAGTGGTGGCACATCCCGATGCAACTTTGGTAGAATTGTGTGAGTTATTCGCCCAAAAGACCGGAAATTGGGTAGGCAGAACAGCTATGTGTAGTGCCTTACAGAAGTTGGAATTAAATCGTAAAAAAAAACAGTCAGGAGTAGCCAAGCAGGCACAGAAAGAGTCATGAGGTTAAGGTTAGAGTATTGGGAAAAAGTCAAGGATATTGAGCAAAAAAATCTAGTATTTCTAGATGAGACTGGAGTATTGCTAGGTTTAACTAGAACTCATGCACGTTCCCAAAAAGGAACTAGAGCCTATGCGATCAAACCTTTTTATCGAGGCAAAAAAGTCACAGTAATAGGTGCAATTAGTCTCAATCGAGTAGTGGCATTAATGACCATGGATAACTCGATGAATAGCCAAGCATTTGAGGTGTTTATCGAGAAATGTTTAGTGCCACAATTGTGGTCAGGAGCAGTAGTAGTGATGGATAACTTACCAGCGCATAAAGTAGATTCAATTAAGCCCGTAGATTGAAGCGGTAGGTGCTTCTATCTTGTGTTTGTCCCCATACTCTCCTGATTTTAATCCAATTGAATTATGGTGGTCGCAACTCAAATCTTTATTACGACAGTTTTCACCAACTACCACTAAAATGGTTGACACCATAATTGCTGTGGCTCTTGACTTAATTAATCCGAAACATCTCAAAAACTGGTTTACTAATTGCTGCTACTGTACCTCATAACATCCGGAAGTGCTGTAATTAAACGTAATTAAACGTAAGGTGGGCATTGCCCACCCTACAGTTACTTACCATTTAACAGTTCTAGCCGCGAGACATTCTGACAGGAATATCGAATTTATCCATCACTGTATTTAGCTCTTTCAAATTGACATCATTGGCATCGAGTTGGGCCAGCAGTTGCACTAGCAGTTGAGCTTTTTCTGAATTGTCAGCTTCCAAAGTAGCCAAGTCCAAATTACCGTTGCGTAACTCTTCCAAAATTGGGGTGACAATTGGTAAATCGATGATAATTGGTTTACCTGGTTCAGGGGTAATCTCGTTCAAACCTTTTCCACTGGCGATCGCTAAAGTGTAATTAATTTGATCGAAGTCGGGTAAAGTTGGAGTTGGTGATGGGAAATCGTTTGGCAAGAAAGTGCCGCGAATTTCGGGATTCAATAACACCTTGACTGGTTTATTGCTTTGGGGTTGAGGCTTTGGAAAGATGGAGCGCGCTGGCACAAATAGCGAGACATAGCCGCGCACTTCCAACAAACCTGGAGGGCTCTCCTGAGTTTATGGTGTAAAATAGATCAACCAATACAGTTAGAGTAATGAGCTTTCATTTAGACTATTTATT
>NZ_JAUBUI010000193.1:0-2183 GCF_036705385.1 Microcoleus sp. B3-A4
ACTCCTCCTACAAATGCAGTTCATGCTTCTGTTGACGCTCTACCTATTATCCTCTCTGGATAGCACTTTTACAAAACCGGGATGCTCCCGCTAATACTTGTCCCACATGTTCTGATTTCCAACTAGCTCCTGATATTTTAATTCGTCTGGCTATTTGCTTAATCCCTGATTCTACCGCTCCTGAACCAATTGAACAGATGCCACCCCTTGAGCAAACTTCATAGTTGATAATCCTTTGTTTGTGCTTTTCTAAGTATTTGCAAAAATTCACTGCTGATGTTTTCTTGAGCTTTGTAAATAGAGCTGCTGCATTCTCTACATTCCCTTTCCACAAATATGCTTCTGCTTGCTTAAGTCGCTTCATTGAACCACCTACTTTCTGAAGATTTTGATTCAGATGGTACCAATCGAGAATTTCTCTTCTGTCCTGTTCACAACTGATTTCCTTAAATATATTCCACACTCCATCATGTCCATCACCTAGGCAAGTTACAGGTTTTGCTAGCGGTTGTTTATTTGCCCAATTAACGATGATATCATTTTGATTGAAACTAGCTACTATACCAGCTTCCGACACAATTGCTTTATAGTCTTTCCATTCAGACTTTTCTCCTTGAGGTACCGCTCGTCGTACTTTTCCACCATCTGCACTTAGCTCCGAAATATCTGCTGTGGCTATGGGCTGGTCAAAGTCTTGATAATGTACTAATCTTTGTTGTGTTTTAGACGAAACAGTCACCCCCGTTAGATACTTAATGTCTAGGGCTGCATCCTGATAAGAAATATTGGCACTCAGTCTTAAGCAACAGTTTTCTAAATGTGGACTCAATCGACTACGGCTACCACAGCCTAGCCTATCTGCTTGCTTCTGGGTGATACTTAAATTACCGAGAGTGCTTTTTAATGTCTTGATTCTTCCGGCTTTTGTACCGGTAGCTGAGCAGATAAAAAAAATCCGATATGCGGTGTCACATGAGTCAAAACTTGGTCTCTGACTGCGAGTTCAATATCTTCTAATGTCTGGAAGGCATCAGGATTAGAATCAGCATAAAGGATGGCAGAAATAGCATCTAGATGTGTTTTAATCGCCTGCTGT
Source organism: Microcoleus sp. B3-A4 (assembly GCF_036705385.1). Taxonomy (NCBI): domain Bacteria; kingdom Bacillati; phylum Cyanobacteriota; class Cyanophyceae; order Oscillatoriales; family Microcoleaceae; genus Microcoleus; species Microcoleus sp. B3-A4. The sequence goes on from NZ_JAUBUI010000193.1 coordinate 1,097, forward strand.
TGTTCGGGTGTCATGATTCTATCTCAAGTGGGAAGTGGGAAGAGATCATAATTATAGCCTATTTTACTGATGATAGGTACAAAAGTGATTGTAGTCTTTATCAGTATTTATACTCATAACAAAAGTGACACGCTCCCGATTGAAACTCTCTGAGTATTTTTGACCCAATCCATTTAAAAACTCTTGAAAACAGTTGTAATTTAGCTGAGCAAATTCTTGATAATATTGTTCCCCTGTTGCTGGCTCTACGACTCCATAAATATAAAAGTTTCCTCGTTTCCATTGCTTTTCGCCAATGGGTTTTACCCCCTTTAATGTAATCATTCTGCCCTGCAGAGTAATCAATCCAAATCTACTCTCGTCCTGACACCATAGCCTTACATGCTTGGAGTTTCCGAAATATTTAATCATTACTTTGATGAGTTCAGATAGTTTTTTTTTGAAGCTTGCCTGCACCTCTTCGTTTGCTTTGTCACTTTGGGTTCTTGGGACTTTCAGGTCAGCTTTCAATTTATAATGAACTAGGTCATGTACCACTTTATAGCTCACTTTAATTCCGCATTCTTTTTCTAGCCAGAGCTGTAATTTGCCATAACTTGTTTCTCCCTGTGGTTCTTGCAGTTTTTTGATTAATTTTTCTCTCACTTCGGGTGGGATATGTGGAGTCTTCCCGGGAGCTTTTTTTATGCTAAGTAATTCATTAATTCCACCTTTTTTGTAAGCTCTTAACCAACGATATATTGTTAATTCGTCTCGTTTTAACATCGTGGCTAATTCTGCTCTTTTTTGGATTTTTTTGGTGACCAGCCAGTATAATACCAGTAATTTTTATTTATTTACGGCGGTCGCACTCCGTTTGAGTCGATGCTCTAGTTCCTCAACCGTTTCCTGGATTTGTACCTGAAGTTTGTTCGCCATATTGCATTTCCTCTACTTTTACCCTAGATTTTAGTGTACCTTCATAGTGAATTGGTAAGCTGCTACGCAGCTAAACCGGATAAAATAGCATGGCCTTTATTTTTGATTTTTCGCTCCCATTTGATAACCATTTCTCCTTCATTTAATAATCTATGTAGTAATTCTGACA